>NZ_JBOZRT010000109.1:0-13839 GCF_050789165.1 Azospirillum sp. | reverse complement strand
TCGCGGGGATGACGAAAAATGGAAGAAACGCGCACGGGGCCGTCACATCCCCGAGGTGGAGACTCGGAACCACAGAACTCTGCCGTTTCAGAAGCTTGAACACGTTCCCCGGACAGCCGTGCGCGAAGGCGGGGATGACGGGAGTGGGAGGTGGTTGAACGCCGGGTACTCTCCGAAAGCCCTTAACCCGGCGCCCCCCCCCGCGAAAGGCGGGCATGACGACGTGAGGACACGTCATTTTCCAGCGCCCGCCCACTCTTGTGCATTGCAATATGCAGGCATGCTCATAAAACGCAGCTCATGCCCGGCGTGCGGCCCATAATGTCCGCACCGCCCGCGCCGCTTTGATGGAAGTCACGGCGCTCAGCGGTGCAATCCCAAACCACGAGGACCCACCAGTGACCCACAAGGTCTTGGACAAGATCGATCGCATCGTCGCACGGAAGCGCGATGCCGGTGAGCTCAACGCATGGATCGACAGCGGCTTTGCCCGCCGTTACTGCAAACGCGCGGCGGCCTACGGAAACATTCATTATTCCGCACTTCTGCTCTACGTGGAAGACCACGCGCGGCAGGGCTGACGAGAGCGGGACGTGCCCATCAAGGCCCTCTGCACCGCCGCCATTGACGGGAAAGCCCCTCCCCCTTGAGGGAGGGGCGCAGCCGCTACGCCGCCACCGGCACCTTCGGCGCCATGCTGCCGGTCTGCTGGAAGCGCAGGTGCCAGGAGAAGGCCTCCTCCAGCAGGTGCGGCGTGTGGCCGCCGCGGGCCAGCGCCCGGCGGTGATAATCCATCGCCAGCTCGCGGTAGCTGGGGTGGACGCAGTTGTTGATGATCGTCAGCGCGCGCTCGCGCGGGGCGAGGCCGCGCAGGTCGGCGAGGCCGACCTCGGTCACCAGCACGTCCACGTCGTGCTCGTTGTGGTCGACGTGCGTCACCATCGGCACGATGCTGGAGATGGCGCCGTCCTTGGCCAGCGACTTGGTGACGAAGACGGCGAGGTGGCAGTTGCGCGCGAAGTCGCCCGAGCCGCCGATCCCGTTCATCATCTGCGTGCCGTTGACGTGCGTCGAGTTGACGTTGCCGTAGATGTCGCACTCCAGCGCCGTGTTGATGCCGATGACGCCCAGCCGCCGGATCACCTCGGGATGGTTGGAAATCTCCTGCGGGCGCAGCAGCAGCCGGCCCTTGTAGGACGACAGCCTGGGCAGCACCTCGGCGTACTTGCCGGCGCTCAGCGTGATCGAGGAGCCGGAGGCGAAATTCAGCTTGCCGGCGTCGAACAGCTCGAACGTGCTGTCCTGCAGGACCTCGCTGTACATGGTCAGGTCGTGGAACGGCCCGTCGATCAGGCCGTGCAGCACGGCGTTGGCGATGGTGCCGATGCCGGCCTGCAACGGGTTGAGCGAGCGGCCCAGGCGGCCCTTGCGGACCTCGGCGTCGAAGAAGTCGATCAGGTGGCCGGCGATGGCGCTGGTCTCGGCGTCGGGCGGCAGGATGTTGGCGGTGCTGTCCTGCTTGCGGGTCACCACGATGGCGGCGATCTTCGACGGGTCGATGGGGATGTAGGGCATCCCGACGCGGCTCTCCGGCGTCACCACCGGGATCGGCTCGCGGAACGGGCGGCGCGTCGGGATGTAGACGTCGTGCAGACCTTCCAGGTCGAGCGGCTGGGTCAGGTTCAGCTCGACGATCACCTTCTCCGCCAGGATCGCGAAGGTTGCCGAGTTGCCGATGGAGGTGGTGGGGATCAGCCCGCCGTTCTCGGTTATGGCGCAGGCCTCGATCACCGCCACGTCGATCGGCCCCATCTGGCGCGAGCGCAGCAGTTCCACCGTCTCCGACAGGTGCTGGTCGACGAACATCACCTCGCCGCGGTTGATCGCCTTGCGCAGCACCGGGTCGGCCTGGAACGGCAGGCGACGGGCCATCACGCCGGCCTCGGTGAGGATCTTGTCCACGTCGTTGCCGAGCGAAGCGCCGGTCATCACCGTGACCTTCAGCCGCTCGTGCGCCGCCCGCTCGGCCAGCGCCAGCGGCACCGCCTTGGCGTCGCCCGAGCGGGTGAAGCCGCTCATGCCGATGGTCATGCCGTCCTTGATCAGCAGAGCGGCCTCCTCCGGGCTGACCACCTTGCCCTGGAGCGATTTCAGACGGATGCGATCCTGATACATTGCTTTCCCTTGGCAATTCTTGGGCGAGCGAACATTTCTCTTCAGCCGCTCGTTTTGAAAGAACGTATCGACTGACCCGAGCCATGCACAAACGCGCTGTCGGAATGGGGCTTTGAGCCAGACGCATGACGCGCCGGGCAGCAGGACCGGGAATCAGCGCATCGCCGCGAGGTGCTGGCGGAAGCGCTTGAGGCTCAGCGCGAAGAAGACGGCGCCGATCACCACCGTGGCGGCGAAGCGCGGCCACACCACGTCGAGACCGGCGCCGCGGCACAGGATCGCTTGGGCGAACGCCACGAAGTGGGTGGAGGGCACGAACTGCATCACCCATTGCAGCCACTTGGGCTCGCTCTCCAGCGGCGTGTTGGCGCCGGACAGCATGGTCATGGGCAGCACGATCAGGATGAACAGCAGGCCAAGCTGCGGCATGGAGCGCGCGATGGTGCCGAGGAAGATGCCCAGCGCCGTGGCGAAGAACAGGTAGAGCGCCGTGCCCAGCAGGAACAGCGCCATCGAGCCGGCCAGCGGCACCCCCAGCACGCCGCGCACGATGCCCAGCAGCGCGAAGGCGGTCAGCGCCAGGATCACCGTGCCGTTCGCCACCACCTTGGCGGTCATGATCTCGGCCGGGCGGACCGGCATCACCAGCAGGTGCTCCAGCGTGCCGTGCTCGCGCTCGCGGATCAGCGCGGCGCCGGCCAGCAGCACCGCCAGCATGGTGATGTTGTTGATGGTGGCCATGATGCCCATGAACCACGTGGTGTCCAGCGCCTGGTTGAAGGCGTAGCGGACCTGGAGCCCGACCGGGGCCGGCGCGGCGGCGGCCTCGCGGCGGGCGAAGCGGCCGATCTCGTCGTCGAGGATGCCGACGATCTGCCCGGCGCCGATGCCCGCCTGCATCATGGCGGTGGCGTCGATCAGCAGCTGCGCCGACGGGCTGCGGCCGGCCAGCACGTCCGCCTCGAAGTCCGGCGGGATGTCGAGCACGAAGGTGAAGCGCGCGGAGTCCATGGCCGCGTCCACCTCGCCGGCGCCGATCAGCACCGGCGGGCGGAACTCCGGCCCGCGGAAGGCGCCGGCCAGCCGCTCCGACAGGGTGGAGTGGTCCTCGTCCACGATGGCGATGGCGGCGTTGCGCAGGTCGTGGGTGACGCCGGTGGCGTGGCTGTAGATCGCCAGCGTGAAGGAGTAGACGACGAACCCCAGCATGAAGCCGTCGCGCCACAGGCTCAGCCACTCCTTGCCGGCCAGGGTGAACAGGGTGCGCAGGAAGCGAAGCATGGCTCAACGCTCCTGTTTGCGCAGGAAGACCACGCCCAGCGCCACCAGCACCGGCACGAACGCCGCCGTCGTCAGGATGAACGGCACCAGCTCGGCGAAGGCGAGGCCCTTGGTGAAGGCGCCCAGGCACAGCTTGAGGAAGTGCGTGGTCGGGAACAGCTGGCCGAACACGTAGGCCGGCCCCTCCAGCGTCGAGGTGGGCTGCAGCATGCCGGAGAACTGCGTGGCCGGCGTGGTGGTGGCGATGGCGGTGCCGAACACCGCGGCCGTCTGGGTCCGCGTGAAGGCGGAGATGAACAGCCCGAGCGCCGTCGTCGCGCACACGTACACCAGCCCGCCGATCAGCAGCCCGCCGGCGCTGCCCTTCAGCGGCACGCCGAACAGCCAGACCGCCATGGCGATCAGCAGCAGGAAGTTGCCGGCGGCGATCAGCACGTAGGGGATCTGCTTGCCCAGCAGGAACTCCAGCCGCGTCACCGGGGTGACGTACAGGTTGGTGATGGAGCCCAGCTCCTTCTCCCGCACCACGCCGAGCGCCGCGAGGATCGCCGGGATGAAGACCAGCAGCAGCGCCATGGTGCCCGGCACCATGGCATCGACGCTGCGGAAGGCCTGGTTGTAGCGGTAGCGCGTCTCGACGTTGGCGGGCGTCACCGGCAGCGTGGCGCCGGACTCCGTCGCCACGTCCTCGATGAAGCGCTGGTGCAGGCCGGCGACGTAGCCGGCGATGGTCTCCGCGCGGAAGGGCATGGCGCCGTCGATGCGCACCGCCACCTCCGGCGCCCGGCCGCGGCGCAGGTCCTTGCCGAAGTCGGGCGGGATCTCGATGGCCAGCGCGATGTCGTTCTGCTGCAGGCGCCGCTCCAGCTCGGCGGCGGAGAACAGCGGCGGGCGCTGCAGGAACGTGGGCGAGGAGTCGAAGCGCTCGATGTAGGAGCGGCTCTCCGGCGACTGGTCGCGGTCGAGGACGGCGAAGGTCAGGTCCTCCACGTCCATGGTGATGCCGTAGCCGAACACCAGCATCAGCAGCACCGTGCCGAGCAGCGCCACCGTCAGCCGCACCGCGTCACGCCGCAGCTCCAGCGCCTCGCGCCACGCGTAGGCGAGCAGCCGGCGCGGCGAGAAGGCGCGGCGCTTGCCCGGCGCGTGGGGTGCTGCGGCGGGCGGGGCCTCGTCCGGGATCGCCTCGTCGCCGGCGGCCTGCCGCATGAAGCCGACGAAGGCGTCGTCCAGGGTGGCGGCGTTCTGGCTGCGGCGCAGCTCGTCCGGCGCGCCGACGGCGATGACGCGGCCGGCGTGCATGAAGGCGACGCGGTCGCAGCGCGCCGCCTCGTTCATGAAGTGGGTGGAGACGAAGATCGTCACCCCCTGCCGGCGCGACAGCGTGACGAGGTCGGCCCAGAACAGGTCGCGCGCCACCGGATCGACGCCGGAGGTCGGCTCGTCGAGGATCAGCAGCTCCGGCTCGTGCAGCACCGCCACCGCCAGCGACAGCCGCTGCCGCACGCCGAGCGGCAGCCCGTCGGCCACCGCGTCGAGGTACGGGCCGAGGCCGAAGCGCTCGGTCAGCGCGGCGAGGCGGTCCGCGTGGTCGTACAGCCCGAACAGCCGCGCGTGCAGCACGAGGTTCTGCCGCACCGTCAGCTCGCCGTAGAGCGAGAAGGCCTGCGCCATGTAGCCGACGCGGCGCCGGGTCTCCAGGTCGTCGGGCGCGACGGGCGCGCCGAACAGGCGGGCGTCGCCCTCGCTGGCCGGCAGCAGGCCGGTCAGCATCTTCATGGTCGTCGTCTTGCCGCAGCCGTTGGAGCCGAGGAAGCCGAAGATCTCGCCGCGCGGGATGCGGAAGCTGACGTGGTCCACCGCGGTGAAGTCGCCGAAGCGCCGGGTCAGGTCGCGCGCCTCGATGGCCGCCTCGCCGCCGGTGTCGACGCGCGGCGGCACCACCAGCGCGGCGTGGCCGCGCCGGGCCTCCTCCGGCAGCAGGGTCACGAACGCCGCCTCCAGGTCCGCGGCGCCGGTGCGCGCCTTGAGTTCGGCCGGGGAGCCGTCGGCCAGCAGGCGGCCGGCGTGCATCATCAGCACGCGCTCGAACCGCTCCGCCTCGTCCATGTAGGAGGTGGCGACCAGCACCGTCATGGCCGGCCGGCCGGCGCGGATGCGCTCGATCAGGTCCCAGAACTGGCGGCGCGACAGGGGATCGACGCCGGTGGTCGGCTCGTCGAGGATCAGCAGGTCGGGGTCGTGCAGCAGCGCGCAGCACAGGCTGAGCTTCTGCTTCATGCCGCCCGACAGCTTGCCCGCCGGCCGGTCGGGGAACGGGGCCAGGCCGGTCGCGGCCAGCAGGTCGGATATCCGCGCCTTGCGCCGCGCCGCGTCGAGGCCGAACAGGCGGCCGAAGAACTCCAGGTTCTCGCGCACGCTGAGGTCGGCGTAGAGGTTGCGGCCCAGCCCCTGCGGCATGTAGGCGACGCGGGTCTGCAGCACCGCCCGCCCGCGGCGCGAGCGCACGTCGGTGCCGAGCACGGTGACGGCGCCGGTTTGCAGTTTCTTGGCGGTGGCGATCAGGCCGAGCAGCGTCGACTTCCCCACCCCGTCCGGGCCGATGACGGCGACGCTGCAGGCGGGCGGAATGTCGACGCTCACCGCGTCCAGGGCCACCGTCCGGCCGTAGCGGTGGCTGACGCCGGCCACCTGGACCGCGCCCGGGGAGAGCGGCGTCATGGCTTGCCCGCCGCCTCGCGGGTCAGGCGCGATTCCAGCCACTCCGGCCAGACCGCCGCCGGGTCGAGCTTCACGTAGGCCATGCCGGTCAGGCCGGTCTTCACCTTCTCGATGTGCTGGGCGACCAGCGTCTCGGGGATCCTCGCCTTGACGCGGAAGACCATGCGGTCGCGCTCGGTGCGGGTCTCCACCTGCTTGGGCGTGAACTGCGCGCGCGGCGCCACGAAGGACACCGACGCCGGGATCGCCACGTCGGGCAGCGCGTCCAGCAGCACCCGCGCCGGCGCGCCGAGCGCCAGCGTCCCCACCGTCTCGGTCGGCAGGAAGAAGGTCATGGTGACCGAGGAGAGGTCGAGCAGCGTCACCACCTTGCCGCCCGCGCCCAGCACCTCGCCCGGCTCGGCGAGGCGGTAGAGCACCCGGCCGGTGCGCGGCGCCTTCAGCACGCCGTCGGCGACGAGCTGTTGCAGGCGCTCCACCTCGGCGGCGGCGACGGCGATCGCCTCCTCGGCGCTGGCGAGGCGGCTGCGGGCCGCCAGGAGGGCGGCGTCGGCGCTGCGCTGCTGGTTGCGCGCCTGATCGACGCGCTGCTGCGAGACGTTCCCCCGACCGAACAGGACCAGCGCGCGTTCCATCTCCTTGGTCATGAAGGCGGCGTCGCTCTCGCGCTGGACCACCAGGGCGGCGGCCTCCTCGCGCGTCTGCTTCGCCTGGCGCAGCTGCGCCTGCGCGGCGCGCAGCGAGGCCTCCAGGTCGCCGATGTCGAGCCGCGCCAGCACGGTCCCGGCCTCGACCATCTGGCCTTCGTCCACCAGCACCTCGGCGACGCGGGCGGCGTACCGGGTGGCGACGTCGATCTCGTTGGCTTCGATACGGCCGTTGCCCGCGGCGAAGCCGGCGGGAAGCCGTCGTCCGGACAGCAGGTTCGGCACGTAGACCGCGCCGACGGCCACGGCGAGCAACAGCAGGACTGCCGCGAAGGCGGCTTTCTTGGTCACGGCCGTTCTCCCACGCATTGCGGATGGTGCACGGCCGGACAGGGCGGAATGCCGGCTGACCGGTCAGTGCAATTGGAACACCGACCGGCCCGCCGCGCAATCGGACCGAATGACGCTGCGTGTCACGCAGCCCAGAAATGCCGTACTGGCCGATGCCTCACTGGCCGGTGCCGCCCATCGTGCGGTTCCGGCCCGTCGGAGCGCCCATGCTGCCGCCCATGCTGCCCATGCTGCCCTGGCTCTGGTAGTCGGGCAGGCCGGCCACCTGCTCCGGGTCGATCATCAGCTGGACGCCGTTGCCCTGCCGGCGCACCTCGGACATGTCGAGCACCACGTGGCGGCCGGTGCCCTTGACGTCCATGACGATCTTCTGCCGGCCGTCCTCGCCGGTGACGAAATCGCGGATCGTGCCGGCGGTGCCGCCCTGGTGGCGGAAGGTGATCGGCTTGCCGATCAGGTTGCGCGACGGCCTGACGTCCGACGCGTCGACCTCGCGGCGGGGATCGACGCGGCCGCTGCCGACGCTCATCTGGTCGGAGCGCGACGAGGTCTGCGCCCCGGCGGGAGCCGCCAGCAGCAGCAGCGCCGGCAGGGTAAGGGTGAGAATCGTACGCATGGGTATCCTCCTCTGTGTTGGCTGGACCCTGCATAGGACACGCAGGAAGCCGGTTTGTTTCCGATGCAACGCGAACGCGCAGCCGGTGTTGAGGGGAGACCCCTCCAACAGACAGGCGAGCCCGACCATGGCCGATGAGCGCACCCAGAAGCCCGCGACCGACCGCTCGGCGACCGGCGCCTCGAAGCAGAGCGACGACCAGGGCAAGGACAAGACCCTGACCGAGAAGACCGAGGAGCAGGCCGGCGGCAAGAACAAGGACACGCCGGGCAAGATCCACGACGTGTGAATGCGCTTGCCCCCTCCCCATCCCTCCCCCGCTTCGCGGGAGAGGGGGCCTTGTTCCCTCCACCGCGCAAGCGGGGGAGGGTTAGGGAGGGGGCACGAGTCAGCCGATGAGCAGCGACTGCCCGCCGTCGATCCACACCGGCGTGCCGGTGATGTGCTTCGACCGCTCGGAGGCCAGGAACAGCACCAGTTCCGCCACGTCGAAGCTGCTGCCGGCCTTGCCGTCGGTCAGCGGGATCGCGCCCTCCAGGTATTCCACCGGCTCCTTCGCCGCCTCGACGTTGCGCGCCTGCGTGTTCTCCTGGATCGCCGTGTCGATGCGGCCCGGGCAGACCACGTTGACGCGGATGCGGTGCTTGGCCAGCTCCAGCGCGGCCATCTGCGCCATCGCCACCTGCCCCGCCTTGGTGGTGGAATAGGCGATGGCGCCGGCGTTGCTGAACACGCGGGTGCCGTTGATCGACGCGGTGATGACGACCGACCCGCCGCCGGCCTTCTTCAGGTGCGGCACCGTGTAACGCAGCGTCAGGAAAGTGCCGCGGAGGTTGGTGTTGATGGTGCGGTCCCACTCCTCCGGCGTCAGCTCGTCGATCGGCGCCCAGACGCCGTTGATGCCGGCGTTGGCGAACACGATGTCGAGCCGGCCGAAGCGCTTGGCCAGCTCGCCCACCGCGCGCTCCATGGCCGCCGCGTCGGCGACGTCGGCGGTCAGCGGGATCGCGGTGCCGCCGGCGTCGCCGATCTCCCGCGCCGCCGCGACGATCTCGTTCTCCGTGTGGCTGAGCACGCCGACCGCCGCCCCCTCCCGCGCCAGCCGCACCGCCGCGGCGCGCCCGATGCCCGACCCGGCGCCGGTGACCAGCGCGACCTTGCCCTTCAGTTCCATGACTCGTATCCGTCCTGAGATGACCCGTTCTCCCGCAACCGCACCGGCACCCGCCGGTTCCGCCGAGGCCCGCCCATGACCCGCATGCGTGAGGAAGCGCTCGAAGCCCCCGACGTCGTCGCCGCCCAGCTGGCCGCCAACGCCGCGCGCGCCGGGGCCCTGGCCGACCTGCTGCGCGCCCGCCCGCCGGCCTTCGCGATGACGGTGGCGCGCGGCAGTTCCGACCACGCGGCGGGGTTCGCCCGCTACCTGTTCGAGACGGCGCTGGGGCTGGTCACCGCCTCGGCGGCGCCGTCGGTGGTGACCTGCTACGGCGCGGAGCTGCGGGTGCGGGACGCGCTGGTGCTCGCCGTCTCGCAGTCGGGCGAAAGCCCGGACCTGCTGGCGACGCTGGAGGCGGCGCGGCGCGGCGGCGCGCACACGCTGGCGCTGGTCAACGCGGAAGGCTCGCCGCTCGCCCGCGCGGCGGAGCACGTGCTGCCGCTGATGGCGTGGCCGGAGCGCGGCATCGCCGCCACCAAGAGCTTCATCGCCAGCCTGTCGGCCATGGCCGCGCTGACCGCGGCGTGGACGCGGGACGCGGCGCTGGGATCGGCGTTGCCGGAGCTGCCCGGCCGGCTGCGCGCGGCCTGCGCGGCGGACTGGTCGGCGGCGCGGCCGGTGCTGGCGGCGGCGGAGTCGCTGCTGGTGGTCGGGCGCGGCTACGCCCTGCCGGTGGCGCAGGAAATGGCGCTGAAGGGCAAGGAGACCTGCACCCTGCACGCCGAGCCGTTCAGCGCCGCCGAGCTGCTGCACGGCCCGGTGGCCCTGGTGGACGAAGGGTTCCCGGTGCTGCTGCTGGCCATGCCGGACGCGACGCTGCCCGGCGTGCTGGGCGTGGCGCGGACGCTGCGGGCGCAGGGGGCGCACCTGCTGGTGGCGTCCGCCGTGCCGGAGGCTCTGGCGCTGGCGGACACGCCGCTGCCGCTGCCGGCGCCGCTGCACCCGATGCTGGACCCCATCGTGGCGGTGCAGGCGTTCTATCTGATGATCGACGCGGTGGCGGCCGAGCGCGGCATGGATCCCGACCGGCCGCCGGCGCTGATGGGCAAGGTGGTGCGGACGGTGTGAATAAGAAGCCCCTCCCCCCTTGCGGGGGAGGGGTTGGGGAGAGGGGGCCCAAACTTCATGGCCGCTTTCAGCGGCGCCACCCTCTCCCCAACCCCTCTCCCATCGAGGGAGAGGGGCTTGGACGTTACTTTGGCACCCCGGTGTGACCCTGCACGAAGCTCAGGTCCAGGATGCTCGCCGGGTCGAGGGCCTTGTCCACCTGCCCTTCCGACTGCCAGAATTTCACCTGATTGTGGATGTCGTTCACCATCAGCCGGCCCTGCGGATCGACGTAGGGCAGGCCTTCGGCGACGATCTCCGGCTTCTGCTTGGTGGCCTCGGCGATGATGCCCAGCAGTTCGCCGTGGTTCGGGCCCTTCACCGGCTTGCCCTGGGCGTCGCGGGCGTTGAAGGCGGCGTGGTACTCGGCCGTGGCGGTCTGGTAGGCGCGGATGAACCGCACCACCACGTCGCGGCGCTGCGCGATCATCTTCGGGCTGGTGAACAGCGCGCCGAGCTGCCAGGGCGTCTCGTCGCCGGCCCAGCCGACGATGGTGCCGGCGCCGTCGGCGACCACCTGCCGGGCTACCGTCACCGGCGCCACCATGGCGTCCACCTGCCCGCCCTTGAAGGCGGCGACCATCTTCGGCACGTCCTGCAGCGGCACCATGGTCAGGTCCTTGACCGTGAAGCCGTGCTTCTGCCCGAGGATCCCCAGCATGTAGTGGAAGGTCGAGCCCACCGTGGTGATGGCGATGCGCTTGCCCTTGAGGTCGGCCGGCTTGGTCAGGCCGGCGTCGTGCGCGGCCTTGGTGGCGACGTAGGCGCTGAGCGGATAGCCCGGCTCGTCGCGGCTCTGCGCCGCGATCATGGTGACCGCCCCCTTGGCCGCGAGGTTGTAGTAGCCGGCGGTCAGCCCGGTGACGCCGAAGTCCACGTCGCCCGAGGCCACCGCCACCGGCACCTGCTGCGCCGAGGTGAAGATCTTGAGGTCGACGTCCAGGCCCTCCTTGGCGAAATAGCCCTTGGCCTTGGCGATGTAGACCGGCCCCGACGACGACAGCGCCAGCACGCCGATGGAGGTCTTCTCCTGCGCGGCGGCCGGCATGGCCCCCATCCCGGCCCAGGCCAAGACCGCGCCGACGACGGCCGTCCAGACGAACTTCATCCCCTATTCCCTCCCGGTTCTTGATTGATCAGGCTCACCGCCAGCGCAGCAGCCGGCGTTCCACATACGACAGCAGCGTGCCGATGCCCAGCCCCAGCAGCGACAGCACCAGCACCCCGGCCAGCAGCTGGTCGGTCTGCATCAGGTTGCCGGCGGTCAGCACAAAGGCCCCGATGCCGTACTCGGCGCCGATCATCTCGGCCGCGACCACCAGGATCAGGGCGATCGACGCGGTGATGCGGAAGCCCGCCAGGATGCCCGGCATGGCGCCGGGCAGCACGATCTTGCGCAGGACGTCGCGCCACGGCAGGTCGAAGCTCTGCGCCATGCGGATCAGGTTGCGCGGCACCGCGTCGATGGCGCTGTAGGTGGCGATCACCGTCGGGAAGAAGACGCCGAAGCCGATGGTGGCGAACTTCGACGGCTCGCCGATGCCGAACCACAGGATGAACAGCGGCAGCAGCGCGATCTTCGGGATCGGGAACAGCGCCGAGACCAGCGGCACGCCCACCGCCCGCGCCACCGGCGCGATGCCCATGGCGAAGCCCACGGCGATCCCGGCCAGCGTGCCCATCAGCCAGCCCACGCCGATGCGCAGCAGCGACGCCTTGAGGTGCAGCGCCAGCGACCCGTCCGCCGCGATGGCGCCCAGCGCCCGGCCGACCGCGCTGGGCGGCGGCAGGAACAGCGTGCTGACGAGGCCGAGGCGGCTCACCCCCTCCCACACCGCCAGCAGGGCGGCGAAGGCGACCAGCGCCGCCCAGCGGTGGCGCGTGGCGAGGAAGCCGCCGCCGCGGAAGCGCACCGGCTGCGCGACCGCAGCCGCCATGTCGGGAGCCCGCGTGTCAGGCATGGGCGATCTCCCGGTCGGCGAGCTGCGCCTCGGCGCGGATGTGGCTCCACAGGCGCTCGCGGATCTCGGCGAGGTGCGCCTGCGCGGCGGGGGTGTGGCGCGCCGCCCGCGGCTCCTCGATGGTGACCAGCTCGCGCACGCGGCCGGGGCGGCGGCTCAGCACCGCCACGCGGTCGGCGAGGCGCAGCGCCTCGTCCAGATTGTGGGTGACGTACAGCGCGGTGGTGCGCTCGCGCGCCCACAGGGCGAGGAAATCCTCCATCAGCAGCTCGCGCGTCTGGGCGTCGAGCGCCGACAGCGGCTCGTCCAGCAGCAGCACCGCGGGGCGCACGGCGAGCGCGCGGGCGATGCCGACGCGCTGGCGCATGCCGCCGGAGAGCTGCTTGGGCAGGGCCGCGCGGAACTCCCACAGGCCCATGCGGCGCAGCCCGGCTTGCGCGCGCTCGCGCCGCTCGGCGGTGGAGAGCGGATGATGTTCGAGGACGAGGGAGACGTTGTCCTCCACCGTGCGCCAGGGCAGCAGGGCGAAGTCCTGGAAGATGAAGGTGATCGAGTTGAGGCAGCCGGCCGGCGGCTCCCCCGCCACCTCGACGCGGCCGGAGGTCGGCCGGACGATGCCGCCGGCGATGCCGAGCAGCGTCGACTTGCCGCAGCCCGACGGGCCGATGACCGCCAGCACCTCGCCCTCTCCGGCAGCGAGGTTGATGCCGTCGAGGACGACCAGGTCGTCGTAGCGGTGGACGAGATCGGACACGATCAGCCGCATGGCCGCGGTCCTGCGGTGCGGGCAAGGCCCGTCATGGCGTCTCCAAACCCCTTGGTCCAAACCCTTTGATCTTGAAGCGCATGATAGCCCAGGGCGGTGCCGGGTGCACAAGCCCCGCGCGCGGGCACGGACGGCATAAGGGGTGTGCACCGCCGGTCCACCTGTTCTAGAAAGGGCCCGAGGCAAGAGAGAGGGACTGGCATGACCGCGCCGTTGCAGGACCTGTGGGACGCGATCCTCTTCGATTTCGACGGGGTGCTGTGCGATTCCAACGGGCTGAAGGGCGATGCCTTCGAGACGCTCTACGCCGAGGAGACGCCGGAGGTGCGCGCCGCCATCCGCGCCTTCCACCACGCCAACGGCGGCATGCCGCGGCGGGACAAGCTGCGCCGCTTCGAGGGCGACATCCTCGGCCGCCCGGTGGACGAGACGCGCATCGCCGCCCTGGCCGACCGCTTCGCCGCGACGGTGGAGCAAGGGGTGGTGCGCTGCGCGCCGATCCCCGGCGCCGCGGAGTTCGTGGCGGCGCACGCCGGCCGGCTGCCGCTGTTCGTCATCTCGGCCACCCCGCACGAGGAGATGAACCGCATCGTCGACGCGCGCGGCATGCGCTCGCAGTTCGTCGAGGTCTACGGCAGCCCGCCGGCCAAGGCGGAGACCGCCGCCTCGATCATCGCCCGGCACGGCTTCCGGACGGAGCGCGTGGCGTTCGTCGGCGACGCCGTGCAGGACATCGCCGCGGCGAACAAGCTGGGATTGCCGTTCATCGGCGTGCGCGACCGCGACGGCAGCCACCCGTTCCCGGAGGGAACCCTGGTGATCGAGGACCTGCGGGATCTGGAGGGAGTGCTGCGGGGGTTGGCGGCGGGGCGCTGACGAAACACATTTGCCCCCTCCCCGACCCTTGTATGTTGATGATCGAGTAAAGTGAGTGCGACGGATCGGTCCGGGGCGGGTGGCCACCCGCCCCGGACCGCCGGGCGGCAGACCGTCCCGTC
>NZ_JBOZRT010000108.1:0-1824 GCF_050789165.1 Azospirillum sp. | reverse complement strand
CAGGGGGCGACGGTGCTGCAGCGCTCGGGCGGCCGGGTGCCCTTCGGCGCGCCGAACTTCGCCAACGTGCAGAACCTCGCCGCCGGCATCGGCAACGTCGCCGGACAGGGCGCCCTGGTCCGCCAGCGCTGAGCACCGGGTCCCGTCTCTCCCCTCCCTTGACCTTGGCCCCGACCGGTTCGCCCGGCCGGGGCTCTTTCTTTGCCCTGGCTCGGAACGGGGCGATCCGAAGCGGTCGCCTTTCCTTGACTGCACAGCGTCACCCGCTTTGGGTTGGAGGCAGGCCTCGGACGTCGGGCGATGCGCCTCCGGGCACCTATGGCCGAGGCGCTCCCTGCCAATCCACCGGAGGGCAGCGGCCGGGCCTCTCGGCGCAATCGGCCTTGGGGCAGCGGCAGGCCGGAAACTGGCATTGGTCGCCGTTCACCTCCGTCGCATCGACGGCCATCTGGTAGCGGGTTCCGTGCATCAGTTTGGGGCCGCGCGAGCTGCAGCGCTCGTACTGCTCGACCATGCTGCGGAGCTTCATCAGCAATCCCCGCTGGGCATCGACGTCCGTGCTCATACTTGCCTCCGCAACCGTGGGTTCAAGTGAGGTCGTTGCGCGGCGCCATCGGCTCCAGTGCGCAGTGGGTGTAGCGCTCCAATCTGTGGAGATGCCTCCTTCCGTGAGACCGAATCAGCCGGCGGACTCGTGACGACGGCCGCGGAGCCGGGATGCAAACCAGTCAACCATGTGCCGCCTGTTTTGCTGTAGCCTGCGCGGCGCTGATCGGTGCTTCCGTCCCACAGCGTCCCACACCCTCACCGCTTGCGGCGACCGTCGGCGAACCGGCATGAAGCAGAACGTCAGAATTTTCAGCGGCCATGGACGGGATATGGGACCAGAGCGAACCGCGGTGAACCGGATTTCGGAGGCCGCTCCCTCCAGCCGCGCCAGCGCTGCCGGACCTCCTGCCGGCGAGCCGGAGAGGCCCACATGACCGATCCCTCCAAGACCCTTCTGATCGTCGCCCACGCGCCGTCCGACAACACACGACGTCTGCGCGATGCGGTGCTGCGCGGGGCGCAGACGGCCATCAGCGAGGGATTGGCGGTGCGCGTCCTGGCGCCCCTGGACGCCGGGCCGGCAGACGTGCTGGCCGCGCGGGCGGTGATTCTCGGCACGCCGGAGAATCTCGGGTACATGAGCGGGGCGCTGAAGGATTTCTTCGACCGCATCTACTACCCGTGTCTGGAGCGCACCCAGGGGATGCCCTACGCGTTGTACGTCCGCGCCGGCCATGACGGCACCGGCACCCGGCGCGCCGTCGAGGGCATCGCCACCGGCCTGCGCTGGCGGGTGGTGCAGGAGCCGCTGGTCTGCCGCGGCCCGTTCCAGGACGACTTCACGATTCGCTGCGAGGAGCTGGGCGCGCTGATGGCCGCCGGGCTAGACATGGGGATTTTCTGATGCCCGATTCTCTGTTTGACGGCTCCAACGGTGGGCTGGTGATGACCGCGGCCACGGTGATCGCCGTCACCGTCTACATGTGGTGGCGCGGTGCCCTGCCCTTGTCGTCCATGCTGGCGACGGTCGCCTTCGCCGCCATGCTGGCCGGCGTCATGGTGACGTACCTCTGACAAGAAAGCGCTCCGGCCGCGGGCGGCCGGAGCGTGAGGTTGGGGAGGACGGAGAAGGCGGGAGGCCGGTCAGCGCTGGCGGACCAAGGCGCCCTGTCCGGCGGCGTTGCCGATGCCGGCGGCGAGGTTCTGCACGTTGGCGAAGTTCGGCGCGCCGAAGGGCACCCGGCCGCCCGAGCGCTGCAGCACCGTCGCCCCCTG
>NZ_JBOZRT010000107.1:0-18093 GCF_050789165.1 Azospirillum sp. | reverse complement strand
GTCTGGGCGAGTGCCGCAAGGCGGCGGCGGAGCTGGCGGCGCGCGGGCTGTCCACCACGGTGGCCGACGCGCGCTTCGCCAAGCCGCTGGACGAGGATCTGGTGCGCCAGTTGGCGCTGCACCACGAGGTGCTGATCACCATCGAGGAGGGCTCGGTCGGCGGCTTCGGCAGCTTCGTGCTGCAGTTCCTGGCGACCTCCGGGCTGCTCGACGGCGGGCTGAAGATCCGCCCGATGGTGCTGCCCGACCGCTTCCTCGACCACGACACCCCGGCCAAGCAGTACGAGGAGGCCGGCCTCAACGCCAAGTCCATCGTCGCCACCGCGCTGGTGGCGCTCGGCATCGACGCGCTGGCCGAGGTGCGCGCATAGGGCACGCCCAAGGTCACGGAACTGTAATGGAGGGCCGCCTGTCCGGGCGGCCCTCTGTCTTTGGTCCGTATGAGCAAGGATCGGCACCGAAAGACCTACCCCGATTTGGGTAGTTTTGTGTCTATAGGTTCCCCTGGAGACGACATCGTCGTTCCACTACATTGCGGACACGAGGTTCGCTCCGTACGGACACTGCGAAGGACCGCCAGTCTACAATGGTTTCCCTGTCTGACACCGCCGCCGCCGGCGCGCTTGAGGCCGGCGACACGGCGCTTCTCCTCGCGTCGCTGGAACAGGCGCCGGTCGCCATGGCCGTGGTCGAAGGGCCCGAGCACCGCTACCGCTACGTGAACGCTGCGTTCCGCGCCCTGCCCGCGACGCCGGCGGCCCAGCCCGGCGGCCGGCTGGTGGACGGGTTCCCGGGGCTGGCCGACGGCCTGGAGGAGGTCCGCCGCAGCGGCCGGACGGCGCGGGTCAGCGATCTGGCCGTCACCGGCGCGGACGGCCGGACCCGGGTGTGGGATATCGACTGCGCGCCGCTGGCCGGGTCGGAGGGCGCGCGCGGCGTGCTGGTCACCATGCACGACGTGTCCACCAAGGCGGCGGCCCTGAAGGCGACGGAAGAGCTGCTGCGCGAGGTCAACCACCGCGTCAAGAACAGCCTGCAGCTGGTCTCCAGCCTGCTCACCCTGCAGGCGCTCAGCTCCAAGGACACGGAGCTGCGCCGGCAGTTCCAGGAAGCCTGCGGGCGCATCGGCACCATCGCCCAGGTGCACCAGCGCCTGTACCAGAGCCAGACCTACAGCGAGGTCGCCTTCGGCGCCTATCTGCGCGACCTCTGCCGCGAGCTGGGCGGCAGCGCCGCCGCGGCCGGCCGCACCATCGCGGTGGAGACCGACGACGTCGACCTGCCGGCCGACACGGTGATCCCGCTGGCGCTGGTGGTGAACGAGCTGGTCAGCAACGCCGTCAAGTACGCCTACCCCGAGGGGCAGCCGGGCGAGGTGGCGGTCGGCTTCCGCGTGCAGCCGGACGGCCGCAAGAGCCTGACCGTCGCCGATCATGGCCGCGGCCTGCCCGAGGGCTACGACGTGGCGCGCGCCGACACGCTGGGCATGAAGGTGATCCGCGCCTTCATCGGCCAGCTCAAGGGCAAGCTCCGCGCCGAGCCGAACGTGCCGGGCACGCGCTTCGTGGTCGACCTGCCGGCCTGATTCCCTTGCAGCGGGCGTCTCGTTGCGCCATGCATCTCGCCTGATCCTGGGGGAGGTGCCGGCATGGCGAAGGTACGCGTGGACGTGGCGCTGGTGGAGCGCGGGCTTGCCGAGAGCCGTGCCAAGGCGCAGGCGCTGATCCTCGCCGGGCTGGTCTATTCCGACACCCGCCGCATCGACAAGGCCGGCGACCTGCTGGCCGAGGGCGCGCCGCTGTCGGTGAAGGGGCAGGACCACCCCTGGGTGTCGCGCGGCGGGCTGAAGCTGGTGAAGGGGCTGGACGAGTTCGGCATCGACCCGACCGGGCTGGTGGCGCTGGACGTCGGCGCCTCGACCGGCGGCTTCACCGACGTCCTGCTGACCCGCGGCGCGGCCAAGGTCTACGCCGTGGATGTCGGGCACGGGCAGTTGGCCTGGAAGCTGCGGCAGGACCCGCGCGTCGTGGTTCTGGAGAAGACCAACGCCCGCCACCTGACCGGCGCCGAGATCCCCGACCCGGTGGACCTCGTGGTGTGCGACGCCAGCTTCATCGGGCTGGAGGTGGTGCTCCCCGGCCCGCTGGCGCTGGCCGCGCCGGGCGCGCGGCTGGTGGCGCTGATCAAGCCGCAGTTCGAGGTCGGCAAGGGCCGCGTCGGCAAGGGCGGCGTGGTCCGCGAGCCGGAACTGCACGCCGAGGTCTGCGAACGGATCCGGGCGTGGCTGGAGAGCCTGCCGGGGTGGCGCGTGCTGGGCATCGCCGAGAGCCCGATCACCGGCCCGGAAGGGAACAAGGAGTTCCTGATCGGCGCAGTTCGGGAATAGGAGGGGGCATCCGCCGTTACCGCACCATCACCGCCGGCATTTTCGCCCGTACCCCGGGCTCGGCCAGCTCCGCCAGCGGCCCCAGCCACGCGCGCAGCTCGCGCGCCACCGCCTCGCGCACCAAGCCCTTGCCGGACATCACGCTGCGGATCTCCTCCAGCGTCGACTTCGGCGGCGGAAACGGTTCCAGCGCCACCGGGGCGTCGGGCTTCAGACCGATGGCCTCGCGGACGCGGACCAGCGCGGTCTCGGTGTCGCCCAGCTCGTCCACCAGCCCGAGCGCCAGGGCCTGCTGGCCGGTCCACACGCGGCCCTTGGCCGCCGCGTGCACCTTGTCGGCGGGCAGCCTGCGCGCCTCGGCGACCTTGGCGAGGAAGCTGGCGTAGGTGCGATCGATCATCGCGGTCAGGCGCGCCTGCTCGGACTCGCTGAACGCCCGGAACGGCGACCACATGCCGGCGTTCTTGGCGTCGGCGACCACGCCCCAGTGCACGCCCAGCTTCTCCGACAGCCCCTCCAGCGACATCTTGCCGGCGACCACGCCGATGGAGCCGGTGATGGTGCCGGGCATCGCCACGATGCGGTCGGCGTTCATCGAGATCCAGTAGCCGCCGGACGCCGCCGCGTCGCCCATGGAGACCACCACTGGCTTGCCGCGCTCGCGCGCCCGCACCACGGCGCGACGGATCGACTCCGACGCGGTGACCGAGCCGCCGCCGCTGTCGACGCGGAACAGGATGGCCTTGACGTCGTCGTCCTCCACCGCCTTGTCGAACGCCTCGACGATGGTGTCGGAACCGGCGGAGACCTCGCTGATGCCGCGCCCCTCGCTCTCGCCGCGGCTGATGGTGCCGACCGCGTGGATCAGCGCCACCACGGGCCCGTCGCGGTGCGGCGGCCCGGCCGTGCCCAGGTAGTCGGTCAGCTCCACCGTCTCGCCGCCGCCGGCGCGGCGCCGCGCCTCCGCCTCGGCCTCGTCACGGTAGCCGATGCGGTCGATCAGCCGGGCCTGCAGGGCTTCCTGGTCCATCAGCGGCGCCCGGTCGATCAGCGCTCGCACCTCGCCCGGGTCGAGCCGGCGCGCCTTGGCGATGCCATCCACCAGCTGCTTGCTCAGGTCCGACAGCAGCGCCTGCGTCATCTCGCGGTTGGCGGGGGTGAGGTCGCGCTGGGTGAAGGTGTCAGCGAAGCTCTTGTACTCCTCGCGCTGCTGCACCTGCGGCTGGATGCCGAGCTGGTCGAGCGCGCCCCGCGCGAACGGGATCTGCGCCGCCAGCCCGGTGATGCCGACGTCGCCCAGCGGCTGCACCCACACCTCGTCGAATCCGGTGGCGAGATAGTAGGAGCGGTTGCCCGCCCCGCCCTCGCCGAACCCCTCGGCGAAGGCGAGCGCGAAGCGCCCGGTGGCGCGGAGCCGTTCCACCGCGGCCCGGATCTCCTGCGCCTCGGCGAAACCAGGCTCGTGCCCGCCGATGCGGACGAGCAGGCCCTTGACCCGCTCGTCGGAGCGCGCCCGCTCCAGCGCGTCCAGAACGTCGCGCAGGCTGGCCTCGCGGCCCAGCAGGCTGCCCAGCGCGTCGCCGTCGGGCCGGCTGGACAGCGGCTTGTCGAGGTCCAGCGTCAGCACCATGGCGTCGGGCAGCGGCTCCTCGTGAGTCCAGAGGTACCACACGGCGGTGCCGATGCCGGCCACCACCAGGAAACCGATGAAGGCGAACAGGCGGACCAGAAAGCGCAGCATCGGGCAGGGTCCCTATCAGCGGTCGAGGGCGTGGTATTCCGGGTTGGGAATCATGTCCACCGCCGAGGCGACGCGGTTCGACATGTTGTAGAACCCGGCGACGTCGGCGACGTCGAAGACCTCGTCGTTGGAGAGACCAACGCGGCGCAGCGCCTCGCGATCCTCCTCGCCGATCGACCAGGGCTCCTTGGTGAGCTTCCAGGCGAAGTCGAGCATGGCGCGCTGGCGCGGCTCCAACGGTGCGACGCGGTAGTTCGCCGCCAGCATCTCGCCCAGCTGCGGGTCGCCGGACAGCTTGCGCACCGCCTGTCCGTGCGCCGCCAAGCAGTAGTAGCAGTGGTTGGCCGAGGAGACGACCACCGCGATCATCTCACGCTCCAGCTTCGACAGCTTGCTCTCGCCGAGCATCAGCTCGTTGTAGAACTGCGCGAAGGTGCGCAGCTTCTTCTGCCGGCTGCTGTAGGCGCGCAGCACGTTGGGGATGAAACCCAGCTTCTCCGTGCACTTGTCAAAGTAGGCCTTCATGTCGTCGTCCAGCGTGGACGGGTCCGGCACCGGCAGGGCCATGATGTGGTCGGGTTGCGGCATCGTGTGGGCTCCTCCCCTTGTCGTCGCGTCCAAGGTAGCGGTACCCGCCGCCGACGCAAGCCTTCCCTGCGCGCCTATCCCGAACGTCGCCCTCGCCAAGCGGGGCGCGGGCGTGTCATCAATTCGAGGTTAATTCAAGGCGTTGGATCGGCAAAAGGCGATGAACGACGCTTCGGTCATGGGATGGTCGCGGCTGGGGCCGCTCTCCGTGCTGGTGGTGGAGGACGGCACCTTCATACGCTCGGTGCTGACGGGCGCGTTGCGCTCCCTCGGCGTCGGCACCGTGCACGCGGCCAGGAACGGCGCCGACGCCATCCGATTCCTGGAAGAGCGCAAGGCGGCGCTGCCGCCCGGCACGGCGCCGGTGGACGTGGTCATCACCGATGTCGTCATGCCCGAAGTGGACGGCATGATGCTGCTGCGCTGGATCCGTTCCAGCCCGCGGTCGCCGGACAAGTTCCTGCCGGTGCTGATGCTCTCGGGCGCCGCCGACCGGCATTACGTGGCGCAGGCGCGCGACCTCGGCGCCACCGACTTCATCGCCAAGCCGTTTTCGGCCGGTACGGTGGGTGCCCGGCTGATGATGGCCATCGCGCGGCCGCGCCGCTTCGTGCTGGCCACCGGCTACTTCGGGCCGGACCGCCGGCGGGTGGCGAAGCCGGTCATAATGGACTGCCGGATGACCGCGGAGTGCGAGATCCTGGTGGTGCACAGCCGGTCCCGCCCGATGGGGCTCGACCGCCACCCGGTGGTGTATTTCGAGCTGCCGAACCGCCTGGGTGCCAAGGTGGGCGTCGGCCCGCGCGACCCGGTGCCAGCGCTGCCGGAGTCGGTTCTGGAGGCGGCGGAGGCGGAGATCCAGAGCCGCGCCGGCGACTACGCCACCTGGATCGCCGCCGAGGTGGAGGAGATGACGCGGCGCATCGACCGCCTGGGTGCTGACTCGAGGCACGTGGCTGGGCTGGTGGCGGACATCAGCCGCGCTGCGCACGAGATGCGCGGGCAGGGCGGCATCTTCGGCTATCCCCTGATCACCCAGATCGCCAAGTCGCTGTACGAGGCGACCAGCGGCGGTCTGAAGGCCGTGACGCCCAACGAGCAGCTGCTGTTCAAGGCGCACGTCGACGCGATCAAGGCGGTGATGCACGGCCGGGTCAGCGGCGACGGCGGTGCCACCGGCCAGCAGCTGCTGGCCTCGCTGGAGGTGGCGAAGAGGAAATACGCCAAGGAGGCGTGACCCTCACTCCGCGGCGTCGGCGTGCAGCCGTCGCGGTCGGGCGTGGTCGAGGAAGGCGGCGAGCGCGCTGGAGCGGAAGGAATCGCGGCGGCGGATGAACACCGTCTCGACGTTGGCGTCCACCGGCGGCAGGTCGTGCGTGGCGACCAGCCCATCGCGCACCGCCCGCGCCACCACGGCGCGCGGCAGCAGGGTGATCCCGATCCCGGCGCCGACACAGGCGAGGATGCTGTCGAGCGTGCCGAACTCAAGCAATCGCAGCGAGACGACGCCGCGCTGCGCCAGGATCGCCTCCAGCCGGTGGCGGTAGGAGCAGCCGGCGCGGAACACCACGATCTTCAGGTCGCCGCGGCGCGCCAGATCGTCCAGCGAGCGGATCGGGCGGGAGGTCACCACCACCATCTCCTCGCGGAAGGCGGTCTCCTCCTCCAGGTCCGGGTGGTCCACCGGGCCGCAGACGAAGGCGCCTTCCAGGCGGTGCTCCAGCACGTCGCGGATCAGCTCGGCGGTGGTGCCGGTGCGCAGCACCAGATCGACATCGGGGTAGGATGCGGCGTAGGAGGCCAGCACCGGCGGCAGGCGCAACGCCATGGTCGTCTCCAGCGAGCCGAGCGTCAGCGCCCCCTTTGGCGCGCCGTCGTCCCTCGCCGCGCGCTTCGCGTCGTCGAGCAGCAGCGCCACCCGCACCGCGTAGGGCAGCAGCCGCGCCCCGCCGTCGGTCAGCGTCACGCCGCGGCTGTGGCGGTGGAAGAGCGGGACGCCCAACTCTTCCTCCAGCGCGCGGACACGCGCGGTGACGTTGGACTGCACGGTGTTCAGCTCGGCCGCGGCGCGGTTCATGCCGCCCAACCGGGCCACCGCCTCGAACACCCTGAGATCGCCCGCGTCCATGCCCGTTCTCCGCCCCGGCCTGGGAGCAGCTTACACCACCGGCGGATCGACGCCCACCCAGCGCAGCGCCAGCTCACGCAGCCGCGCGGTCTGCCGGCGCTGGCGGCCGGTCGACACGGCGTATGCGCCCCACGTCACCGCGGCGATCACCAGCCACGCCCCCAGCAGGTAGCGCCAGTCGCCGCCGCCGATCAGCAGCAGCATCTCGATCAGCGCGGCGATCGCCAGCACCACCCAGCAGAGGATGCGCGTGCGGCGGAAGGCGGCCTCGTCGCTCGTCTCGAACTCCTGCGCCAGCGCCTGCAGCTCCAGCCCGGCTTCGCGGCGGGCGTCGGTCATCACGTCCATCGGATCACTCCCTTGCCTGTCGGACGGAAAACGCCTGGAGGGCGGCGTCGGTCCGGTGCATCATCCCCTTCAACAACCGGAACACCGGGAGGGGACATGGAATACCGCAAGCTCGGCCGCAGCGGCGTCAAGGTGTCGCCGCTCTGCCTCGGCACCATGATGTTCGGCGGCCCGACCGACGAGGCGACCAGCGCCCGCATCATCGCGCACGCCGCCGAGGCCGGCATCAACTTCATCGACAGCGCCGATATCTACAACGAGGGCCGCTCGGAGGAGGTGGTCGGCCGCGCCATCGCCAAGGAGCGCGAGCGCTGGGTGCTCGCCACCAAGGTCGGCAACGCCATGGGGAAGGGTCCCAACCGGCGCGGGTTGTCGCGGCGCTGGCTGACACTGGCCTGCGACGCCAGCCTGAAGCGCCTGGGCACCGATTGGATCGACCTCTACTACCTGCATCGCGAGGACCCCGACACGCCGCTGGAGGAGACGGTGGCCGCGCTCGGCGACCTGATCCGGGCGGGGAAGATCCGCAGCTTCGGCGTCTCCAACGTCCGCTCCTGGCGGATCGCCGAGATCTGCCGGCTGTGCGACGGGCTGGGCATCGACCGGCCGGTGGCCTGCCAGCCCTACTACAACGCCATGAACCGCATGCCGGAGGTCGAGGTGCTGCCGGCCTGCGGCCACTACGGGCTGGGCGTGGTGCCCTACAGCCCGCTGGCACGCGGCGTGCTGACCGGCAAGTACGCTCCCGACGCCGAGCCGCCGTCCGACACCCGCGCCGGCCGCAAGGACACCCGCATGATGAACACCGAGTGGCGGCGCGAAAGCCTGGAGATCGCGCAGACCCTCAAGAGTCACGCCGAAGCGCGCGGCATCACCGCGGGCCAGTTTGCCGTCGCCTGGGTGCTGAACAACCGGCTCGTCACCGCCCCCATCGCCGGCCCGCGCACCGAGGAGCAGTGGCGCGACTACCTGGGCGCGCTCGACTACGCCTTCACGGCGGAGGACGAGGCGCTGGTGGATGGCCTGGTGACCACCGGGCACCCATCGACGCCCGGCTACAACGATCCGGCCTACGCCATCGAGGGGCGGGTGGCGCGGACGGCCTAGGCAAGGTCCGGCTGGCTCGCCGGGAACCGCGGATCGTGCGGATCGGTGGGCTGGCCGGGGATCTTGCCGGGAATGATGCCGATCTGGTCGGGGCGCTTGCGCTCCTTCTCCTCGGCCGGGGTGTCGCCGCGTGGATCCCGCGGGTCGGTTGCTTTCGGGTCGGTCATGGCTGGCTTCCCTGGGTGTCTCCCGTAATGAGAACACAGCAACGGCACGGCCGTTTCGCGCTCGTTGCATAACCCTGTGTGCATTTGCCGCGTTGCGCGCTTCCGGTTGCCTGTCGAGGCTGACGGGGTCACTCAACGTTTGGCACAGACATGACTGGCCGCCGCCGCCCCTCATCGGACGCCGGCGGCTTTTTTTGTCCTGGCCGAAGGTTAGAGGGGGCGGCCCTTTGTTTCGGTATTCCGGCGGCCCCGGAGTGTGTCACCATGTCGCGGTCCGGGGCAGTGCAAAGGCATCCCTATGGAAAGCCGCCGAAACCAGCCGCAGCGACACATCGTCCTCGCTTCGCATCCGGGCGGCGCCAAGCCGCGCTACACGCCGGTGCACTGGGGCGCGGCCACGGCCGCGGAGCGCGGGCCGGTGGTCGCCTCGCTCTCCGACCCTTCGCACCGCAACGCCATCGGCGCGCACGCCGGCAGCTATGCGGTGTACCGGGCACTGGCGGTGGCGGCCGGACAGCTCAGCGCCTACCATGTGCCGGACCTGACCAACACCGCGCCTGCCGAGGCCATTGGCCCGCACCCGCAGTGGTTCGACCCGGACAAGATCGTCTCCATGGACCCGTTCGGCCACGTGGTCAGCGAGACGTTCAAGGAGCACCTCGACCGCGGCGTCGACGTCCGCCCGACCGTCGCCGTCACCAAGGCGCGCATCAAGGTGCCGGAACTGGCCGACGCCATGCAGGCCGGCCGCCTCAAGCCCGACGGCAGGACCCTGCTGGAGAGCGGCGACGCCCGAGTCACCAAGATCGCCATCGAACCGGTGTGGTTCCTGCCCGGCGTCGCCACGCGCTTCGGCATCACCGAGACGACGCTGCGCCGCGGCCTGTTCGAGCACACCGGCGGGATGTTTCCCGAATTGGTGACCCGCCCCGACCTCAAGGTCTTCCTGCCACCGATCAACGGGCAGACCGTCTACATCCTGGGCGACCTCGCCGCGATCTCCGACCCGAACCGCAAGGTCGCCTGCCGCGTGCACGACGAGTGCAACGGGTCGGACGTCTTCGGCTCGGACATCTGCACCTGCCGCCCCTACCTGACGCACGGCATCGAGGAGTGCATCCGCACCGCGCAGGAGGACGGCGTAGGCCTGATCATCTACAACCGTAAGGAGGGCCGGGCGCTCGGCGAGGTGACCAAGTTCCTGGTCTACAACGCCCGCAAGCGGCAGCCCGGCGGCGACCGCGCCGAGGCCTATTTCGAGCGTACGGAGTGCGTGGCCGGCGTGCAGGACATGCGCTTTCAGGAATTGATGCCCGACGTGTTCCACTGGCTGGGCGTCACGCGCATCGACCGCATGGTGTCGATGAGCAACATGAAGTCCGACGCCATCCGCCGCGCCGGAATCGAGATCGTCGAACAGATCCCCATCCCCGACGAGCTGATCCCCGACGACGCCAAGGTGGAGATGGACGCCAAGAAGGCCGCCGGCTACTTCACCCCCGCCGTGCCCACGGCGGAGGAACTGGCGCGGGCCAAGGGCCGGGGGCTGACGGATTGAGCGCCGGGCCGGACACCAGCGTCGCCTGGCTCCTGTCGGCCGACGCCGTGCGGGAGAGGGCGCACGCCCTGCTCGCCGAGGCCGAGCGCGGAGCGCTCGACCACTTCGAACTGCACGCAGAGCGTCTTGACGAAGCGGCCGACCTGGTGGTCGAGGTGACGCGCGACTGCTATCCCGACCTCGCGGTGCCCTACCACAGCCGCTGGCGTCACTTCTTGGTGAACGGCGAGGATCGCTGGGCCAAACTGGCGGAGACGCTGGACTGCCTCGACGCCGACGAACTGGCGCGCATCCGCATCGACCTTGCGGTGGTCAGCGTGCTGCTGGACGCCGGGGCCGGCGACCTCTGGCGCTACCGCGACGCCGAAGGGGCGGAACTCATGCGCTCCGAGGGACTGGCCATCGCCAGCTTCGACATGTTCCGCCACGGCGCCTTCGCCGAGAGCACCGGCCTGCTGCGGCTGCGCGCCGACGCCGACGCGCTCATGGACATCGAGGAGGGCACGCTCGCCGACGGCTTCCAGGTCTCGGCCGGCAACCCGCTGGTCGGGCTGGACGGACGGGTGGCCCTGCTGCGCCGGCTCGGCAAGGCGCTGAACAAGGCGCCCGACCTGTTCGGCCGGCCGGCGCGCGTCGGGAACCTGTACGATTACCTGAAGGCGCAGGCGCCGGGCGGCGTGCTTCCGGCCTCGACGATCCTGTCGGCGGTGCTGCGCGGCCTGGGACCGATCTGGCCGGGACGGATCGAGCTGGAGGGCGTCAACCTGGGCGACGTCTGGCGCCACCCCATCGGCGGGCTGGTGCCCTTCCACAAGCTGTCGCAGTGGCTGACCTACTCCTTGGTCGAGCCGCTGGAGGATGCCGGGATGCGCGTCACCGGGCTGGACGGCCTGACCGGCCTGCCGGAATACCGCAACGGTGGGCTGCTGGTGGACACCGGCGTGCTGGCACCGAAGGCCCCGCGCGTGCTGACCGAGGCGCTGGAGGTCGGCGACCCGGCGGTGGTGGAGTGGCGGGCGCTCACCGTCGCGCTGCTCGACCGGCTGGCGGACGGGGTGCGGGTGCGGCTGGGCAAGCCGGCGGAGGATTTCCCGCTCGCCAAGGTGCTGCAGGGCGGCACGTGGACGGCCGGCCGTTGGATCGCCCGCGAGCGTCGTCCGGACGGGAGCCCGCCGATCCGCATCCGCAGCGACGGAACGGTTTTCTGAAGGAGAGGTCGAGCATGCCCATCCCGACGCTCACCGTCATCGACCATCCGTTGGTGCGGCACAAACTGACCCTGCTGCGCCGCAAGGAGACGCCGACCCTGCGCTTCCAGGAGGTGATGCGCGAGCTGTCGCAGCTCATGGGCTACGAGGTGACGCGCGACCTGCCGCTGGAGACGCGGCCGGTGGAGACGCCGCTGACCACCTTCGACGCGCCGATCCTCACCGGCAAGAAGCAGTGCCTGGTGTCGATCATGCGGGCGGGGCAGGGCATGCTGGACGGCATGCGCACGCTGCTGCCCTCGGCCCGCATCGGCCACATTGGCCTGTACCGCGACCAGGAGACGCTGACTCCCGTCGAGTACTTTTTCAAGGTGCCCGAGGACATCGAGGAGCGGCTGGTCATCCTGGTCGATCCGATGCTCGCCACCGGCCACACGGCCGAGGCGGCGGTGCACCGGCTGAAGGACGCCGGCGCGGTCTCCATCAAGCTGGCGGTGCTGGTGGCGGCGCCGGAAGGGTTGCGCACCTTCTACGATTCGCATCCCGACGTTCCGGTCTACGCAGCGTCGGTGGACCGGCAGTTGAACGAGCTGGGCTACATCCTGCCCGGCCTGGGCGACGCCGGAGACCGGCTGTACGGCACGCGGTAATACCGGTTGCCGTGCATCGGGTGCCGTGCCACGCTCGTCGCCGTTTGCTGAACCGTACAAACAAGAAGAGGGTGGGCAGATGGGGACCTGGGTCAGGGACATGACGCGCCGTGCGGTGCTGTGCGGCGTTGCGGCGGCGGCCATCGCGCTTTCGACGCCCGCTTTGATCTCTACAGCTGGGGCGCAGGGCAAGCTCAAGGTGGCGGGCGTCTACACCGTGCCGATCGAGCAGCAGTGGGTCAGCCGCATCCACACCGCGCTGAAGGCCGCGGAAGCCCGTGGCGACATCGAATATGTCTGGGCCGAGTCGGTCGCCAACACCGACTATGAGCGCGTCATGCGCCAGTACGCCGAGGGCGGCCAGCAGCTGATCTTCGGCGAGGTGTTCGGCGTCGAGCGCGCGGCGCGCACCGCGGCCAAGGACTACCCCAAGACCGCGTTCGTCATGGGTTCCAGCTTCCAGCCGCAGGAGCCGAACTTCTCGGTCTTCGACAACTACATCCAGGAGCCGGCCTACCTGACCGGCATGATCGCCGGCTCCATGACCAAGTCGAACGTGATCGGCATGGTCGGCGGCTACCCGATCCCCGAGGTGAACCGCCTGATGAACGCCTTCATGGACGGCGCCAGGGAGGTGAACCCGAACGTCAAGTTCATGGTCAGCTTCATCGGTTCGTGGTTCGACCCGCCGAAGGCCAAGGAAGCTGCCTTCGCCATGATCGACCGCGGCGCCGACATCATGTACGCCGAGCGCTTCGGCGTGTCCGACGCGGCCAAGGAGCGCAAGGTGCTCGCCATCGGCAACGTCATCAACACCCAGCCGCAGTACCCGGAGACGGTGGTCGCCAGCGCGCTCTGGCACATGGAGCCGTCGGTGGACCGCGCCATCGCCGCGGTGAAGGCCGGCACCTACAAGGCCGAGGACTACGGCCCCTACAGCCTGATGAAGCACAAGGGCTCCAGCCTCGCCCCGCTCGGCACTTTCGAGGGCAAGGTGCCGGAGGCTGCGATGGCCAAGGTGAAGGCGCGCGAGCAGGAGATCCGCGACGGCAAGTTCACCGTGAAGGTCAACGACGGCGAACCGAAGTCGACGATGTAAGCAAATGGCCCTCCCCCGCCTCCGGCGGGGGAGGGTTGGGTGGGGGCAAACGGCCCCGCCAAGCATCCACCGCCTAAAAACGCCGCTGCCCCCACCTGACCTCCCCCAGCAGGGCTGGGGGAGGGATTGAGTTTCCCTCTTCAAAACCGATGACCCCCGTCCTCCGCCTGACCGGCATCACCAAGCGCTTCGGGCCGCTGCTCGCCAACGACGCCATTTCGCTGACGCTGCATGCCGGCGAAGTGCTGGCGCTGCTTGGCGAGAACGGCGCCGGCAAGACCACGCTGATGAACATCCTGTTCGGCCACTATGTGGCCGACGAGGGAGCCGTCGAAGCGTTCGGCCGCCCGCTGCCGCCCGGCTCGCCGCGCGCGGCGCTGGAGGCCGGCATCGGCATGGTGCACCAGCACTTCACGCTGGCCGACAACCTGTCGGTGCTCGACAATGTCTCCGTCGGCACCGAGCCGCTGTGGCGCCCGTGGTCCGACCGCAGCAGGGCGCGCAAGCGGCTGCTGGACTTGGCCGAGCGCTTCGGCCTCGGCGTGCGGCCGGATGCGCTGGTCGGCGACCTGTCGGTGGGCGAGCGGCAGCGGGTGGAGATCCTCAAGGCGCTGTACCGCGACGCCCGCATCCTGATCCTCGACGAACCGACCGCGGTGCTGACGCCGCAGGAGGCGTCCGGCCTGTTCGACACGCTGCGCCGGCTCACGTCGGATGGGCTGGCGGTGGTGTTCATCAGCCACAAGATGAACGAGGTCTTCGCGGTCAGCGACAGCGTCGCCGTGCTGCGCGCCGGCCGTCTGGTCGCCACCCGCCGGATGGCCGAGACCGACCGCGAGGAACTGGCCGCGCTGATGGTCGGCCGAGACGTCAAGCCGCCGACCCCCGCCCTGATGGAGCCCGGCGAGCCGGTGTTGGCGCTGTCCGGCGTGACCGTCGCGTCCGGCCATGGGCGGCCGCTTCTCGACGCGGTGGACCTGACAATCCGTCGGCATCAGGTGATCGGCATTGCCGGGGTGTCCGGCAATGGCCAAACGGCGCTGGCCGATCTGCTCAGCGGGCTGATCCATCCCGAGTCCGGCAGCATGACGCTGAAGGGCGAGTCCGTCGCCACCGCCGATCCCGCCGCCATGGTCCAGCGCGGCGTCGCGCGGATTCCCGAGGACCGGCACGCCGCCGGCCTCGTGGGCGCCATGTCGGTCTGGGAGAACCTGATCGCCGAGCGCTACCGCGACCCGGCCTTCTCCCGCTTCGGCGTGCTGAAGCGCGCCGCGGCGCGCCGGTACGCGGACGAGGTGATCCGCGCCTTCGACGTGCGCTGCCCAGGCCCCGACGCGCGCACGCAGCTGCTGTCCGGCGGCAACATGCAGAAGCTGATCCTTGGCCGCACGCTGGCGCACCGGCCTGACCTGATCCTGGCCAGCCAGCCGACGCGCGGCCTCGACGTCGGCGCGGTGTCCTACGTGCACGGGCGGCTGCTGGAGGCGCGGGCGGCCGGGGCCGGCGTGCTGCTGATTTCCGAGGACCTGGACGAGATCCTCGCGCTGGCCGACTGCATCGCGGTGATCCACCACGGCCGGCTGACGCCGCTGCTGCCGCACGACCGCGTGTCGATCCGCCAGCTCGGCCTGCTGATGGCTGGGCATTGGGACGTGCTGGAGGAGGTCGGCCATGCGGCTTGAACCGCGCACGCACACGCCGCTGGCGTTGCGCGTGCTGGCGCCGGTCGGGGCGGTGCTGGCGGCACTGGCGCTGTGCGCGCTGCTGGTGGCGTGGACCGGGGCGCCGGTGCTGAAGGCGTACGGGCTGCTGATCGAGGGCGCCGTCGGTTCGCGCTTCGCGCTGACCGAGACGCTGACCCGCGCCACGCCGCTGATCCTCACCGGGCTGGCCGCCGCCGTCGCCTTCCGCGCCAAGCTGTGGAACATCGGGGCGGAGGGACAGCTCTACATGGGCGCGCTGGCCGCGGTGGTGCTGGGCGGCGGGATGCTGAACCTGCCGTTCTGGCTGCTAATCCCCACGGTGATGATCGCGGGCGCGCTGGCCGGCGGGCTGACGCTGCTCGGGCCGGCGGTGCTGAAGGTGCGCTTCGGCGTCGACGAGGTCGTGACGACGCTGCTGCTGAACTTCGTCGTGCTGCTGTTCGTTTCCATGCTGCTGGAGGGCGCGCTCAAGGACCCCATGGGCATGGGCTGGCCGCAGTCGGCGCCGGTGGTCGAGGCCGCCGAGCTGCCAAAGCTGGTGGCGCGCACGCGGCTGCACGCCGGGCTGGTGATCGCGCTGGCGCTGGCGGTGGTGCTGTGGCTGATCGACACCCGGACCATCTGGGGCTACGAGAACCGCGCGGTCGGCGCCAACCCGCGCGCCGCCGCCTTCGCCGGCATGCCGGTGACCAAGGTCATGCTGCGCACCGCGGTGCTGTCCGGCGGGCTGGCCGGGCTGGCCGGGGCGGCGGAGGTGTGCGGGCTGAAGGGTTACCTGACGCTCGACCTGTCGCCGGGGTTCGGCTACAGCGGAATCGTGGTGGCGATGCTGGCGCAGCTGCACCCGCTGGGTGTGGTCGGCGGGGCGCTGTTCATCGCCGGCATCTTCGTCGGCGCCGACGCCATGAGCCGGGCCGTGCCGGTGCCCAACTACATCGCCGACGTGCTGGTCGCCGCGAGCCTGCTGTGCATGCTGGTCGCCGGGTTGCTGGCGCGCTACCGGCTGCGGCGGGGGTAGGGCGCCATGGAAATCCCCAACGCCATCTGGGACGTCCTCGTCTCGGCCGCCTTCTGGACCGCGGTGCTGCGCATCGCCACGCCCTACGTGCTGGGCACGCTGGGCGAGCTGCTGTGTGAGCGCGCCGGGGTGCTGAACCTCGGCATCGAGGGGATCATGACGCTGGGCGCCATGGCCGGCTGGATGGCGGTCTACCAGGGCGGCGGCCTGTGGACCGGCGTGCTGGTGGCGATGGCCTGCGGCGCGCTGATGGGCCTGCTGCACGCGTCGCTCACGGTGCCGCTCGGCCTGTCGCAGCACGTGGCGGGGATCGGCGTGACGCTGCTGGGTACCAGCCTGTCCTACTTCGTCTACCGCCTCGTGCTGCCGCAGGCGAGCACGCCGCCGACCATCCAGCCGTTCCAGCCGCTCGACCTGCCCGGCGCGCTGGCGCAGACGCCGCTGACCTACCTTGCGGCGCTGCTGGTGCTGGCGGTGGCGTACGTGCTGTACCGCACGCCGGTCGGGCTGGCGGTGCGCATGGTCGGCGAGAACCCGGCCGCCGCCGAGGCGCAGGGCCTCAGCGTCACCGCCGTGCGCGTCGGCGCGGTGATGGCGGGCAGCGCGCTGATGGCGCTGGGCGGGGCGTTCCTGACCCTGTCGGCGTTCAACGCCTTCTTCTTCAACATGGTCAACGGGCGCGGCTGGATCTGCATCGCGCTGGTGGTCTTCGCCTCCTGGCGGCCGGGCAAGGCGCTGCTCGGCGCCGTACTGTTCGCCGCCTTCGACGCCTTCCAGTTGCGCCTGCAGCAGATTGCCGGCGGGGTGCTGCCGTACCAGGTCTTCCTGATGCTGCCGTACCTGCTGAGTATCCTGGCGCTGGTGCTGGTGGCGCGCCGCGCCGCCTACCCGCGCGCCCTGATGATCCCCTACCGCAAGGGAGAACGCTGATGTTCGATCTGATCCTGCGCCGCGCGACGCTGCCGGACGGCCGCACCGGCGTCGATATCGGCATCCGCGGCGGGCGCATCGCCGCCGTCGAACCCAACCTGCCCGGCGAGGCGGGCCCGGAGATCGACGCCACCGGCCGGCTGGTGACGCCGCCCTTCGTGGACGCGCACTTCCACATGGATTCGACGCTCAGCTACGGCATGCCGCGGGTCAACCGCTCCGGCACGCTGCTGGAGGGCATCGCGCTGTGGGGCGAGTTGAAGCCGACGCTGGCGCAGGAGGCGATCGTCGAGCGGGCGCTGGCCTACTGCGACTGGGCGGTGGCGCGCGGTCTGCTGGCGATCCGCAGCCACGTCGACGTCTGCGACCCGCGCCTGCTCGCCACCGAGGCGCTGCTGGAGGTGAAGAAGCGCGTCGCGCCGTACCTCGACCTGCAACTGGTGGCCTTCCCGCAGGACGGCGTGCTGCGCTCCCCCGGTGCCGAAGATTTGCTAAGGCGCGCGCTCGACATGGGCGTCGACGTGGTCGGCGGCATCCCGCATTTCGAGCGCACCATGGCCGACGGCGCCGAATCCGTGCGCCTGCTGTGCGAGATCGCGGCGGAGCGCGGGCTGCTGGTCGACATGCACTGCGACGAGACCGACGACCCGCTGTCCCGCCACGTCGAGACGCTGGCCTACGAGACGCAGCGGCTCGGCCTGCAGGGGCGGGTGACCGGATCGCACCTCACCTCCATGCACTCCATGGACAACTACTACGTCTCCAAGCTGATCCCGCTGATGGCGGAAGCCGACCTGGGCGTCGTCAGCAACCCGCTGATCAACATCACGCTGCAGGGCCGCCACGACACCTACCCCAAGCGCCGCGGCATGACCCGCGTGCCGGAGCTGATGGCCGCCGGGCTGACCGTGGCGCTGGGCCACGACTGCGTGATGGACCCGTGGTACCCGCTCGGCTCCGGCGATATGCTGGAGGTCGCGCACATGGGCCTGCACGTGGCGCAGATGACCGGCTCGGACGGCATCGCCGCCTGTTTCCAGGCGGTCACCGCGAACCCGGCGAAGCTGCTGCACCTGGAGGGCTACGGCCTGGAACCGGGCTGCCACGCCGACCTCGTCGTGCTGCAGGCCGGCGATCCGGTGGAGGCGGTCCGCACCCGGGCGACGCGGCTGTTCGTGCTGCGGCGGGGCAAGGTGGTCAGCCGTTGCGCGCCGGTGCAGGCGGAGCTGGATCTGCCGGGGCGGCCGGGGGCGGTGACGTTCACGCGGTCTTAGGGCGCTCCCGCGCCACCGCGGATGGAACAGAGTGGAACACGGTGAAACAGTGTGCGCAGCGTGTTCAGTTCACAGGTCGGCGGCATCGGGACGCCACGGGAATCGCTTGAAGACATTCACGCGGTTGGGTGAATGAGAGCGTTGAGGTAATCGGTTGACCAAGAAGCCATTTTTCGACGCACCTTGAG
>NZ_JBOZRT010000106.1:0-8525 GCF_050789165.1 Azospirillum sp. | reverse complement strand
GCCCCGTGCGCGTTTCTTCCATTTTTCGTCATCCCCGCGAAAGCGGGGATCCAGAGAACCTTGGGAAATCAACCCCTTGCCAACTCTCCTGGATCCCGGCTTTCGCGCATGGGCGCTGACTTTGGCACCTTTCCCCCTCCTCGCGCCTTTTTGGCCGTCATCCCCGCGAAGGCGGGGATCCATAAGCACCACGGCGTAACGCATTGGAAATTATGGATCCCTGCCTTCGCAGGGATGACGGTTTGGAAAGGAAACGAGCGCCGGGGGACGCGACCGCCTATGGGGCTTGACCCGGCCATGACGAAATGAAGGAGTCTCTCTCCAAACGTAGCGCCCATGCGCCTTCGCCGGGGGCCGCGGTGGCACGAGGGAGCGGCGCTCGACCACGCTTCCGAACCGGGCCGCCGGGGAGCAAGCCCGGTCACGCCGTCCCGCACATCGCTCCGGGCCTTGCCCCTTCGGCCAATCCTATGATAGGATCAATATCCTTAAGGCTCCGATTTCGGCGGTATGGCGGAGAGTGAAGTGAACACGGTCTGCACACTGTTCCACGGTGTTTCACAGTGTTCCATTCGGCGCCGCTCAGCCGCCGTCGAACTCGCAGTCGGCCACCTTGGCGCCGCTCAGCATGGTCGCGGTCAGGGTGGGCGCGCGCAGGTCGCAGTTGCGCAGGCTGGCGCGGTCGAAGCGCGTCGGCAGGCTGCCGCCGTTGCGCAGCGCCAGCGGGGTCGCGTCCACGCCTTGGAAGCTGGAGAACTGCACCTGCGCCTCGGCGAAATTGGCGCCGCGGATGTCGGCGCCCGAGAGGTCGGCGTACTGGATGACCGCGCCGCTCAGGTCGGCCGCCGCCAGCACCGCATTGGTCAGCTTGGCGCCGCTGAGGTCGCTGCCGGCGAAGGACACGGTGGCCAGCATCAGCCCGGACAGGTCGATGCCGCGCAGGTTGCGCCCGGCGAAGTCGGCGCGCTTGCCGTCCTTGCCGCCGCTGTCCACCCAGGCGCGGTGCAGCTCCGCCGCTTCCTTGGCCTGCGCGCGGATGTCGAGGAAGCGGCGGAAGCCCTCGTTCATCTGGAGCGCGTTGATGGTCTCCGGCGTGACGTCGAAGATGGTGTTCTCCACCGTCACGTCGGTCAGCACCGCGTCCGTCAGCACCGCTCCCGCCAGCGTCGAGCCGGAGAGGTCCGCGCCCTTCAGGTCGGCCCCGGTGAGGTCGGCGCCCTTCAGGTTGGCGTTGCGGATGCGGCAGCCGCTCATGTCCGCCCCGCGCAGCGACGCACCCTCGAAGTTGGAGTTGGAGAGGTCGGTCTCCTGCACCAGCGTCTGCTCGCGCCGGCCGCCGCCCGCGACGTCGTCGCGGTAGATCATCACCGAGCCCTGCTTCATCCGCGTCTCGTCGAGCGTCGCCTCCTGCGCGTCGGCGTAATGGAAGCGCACGCCGTTCAGGATGGCGCCCGAGAAGTCGGCGCGCACCAGGTTGGTGCGGATGAACAGGCTGTTGGTGAGGTCGGCGTCGCGGAAGTGCGCGCCCTCCAGGTTCGAGTAGGAGAAGTTGCAGGCGACCATCGCCGCCCGCGAGAAGTCGAAGTTCTCCAGGATCACGTAGGAGACGTTCGACATCATCAAATTCAGGCGCTTGCCGCCCTTGCCGGCCAGGTGCAGCAGATGGTTGCGCAGCGACTCGCGCATGCGGGCGAGGCGGTCCTGCTGGTCCGCCGCCTTCACCGCGACACTTCGGGCCTGTCCGCTGGCGCCCATGATCGTCCGTACACCCACGATTCCTTTGAGGCGAAAGTATTTCTTACACCGGAAGGGCGGGGCATGCCTGTGCAATTTTCGTCAAAATTGCGACAGGCCGCCGCAGGGGCTGTCCGCCCGGTTTTCGGGTAGGATGCCGGCCATGCCCAGGGACTGCGATCTGCGCCTCACCCACCTCGACCTGATCGACGACGACCACGAGCAGCTGCTCCACGCGCTGCAGGAGCTGGCGTACGGCGAGAGCATGGGGCGCGCGGGCATGGACCGGCTGATCGCCCAGGTGGTCGAGCACTTCGATCACGAGATGCTGCACCTGGAGCGGATCGGCGGCGATCTCAAGGCGCGCCATCTCGGCGCCCACGCGCTGTTCCTCGACCGCCTGACGGCGATCCGCGGCCGCTGCGAGGCCGAGCCGGCGCGTGCCCGCGCCGAGCTGGCGGAGGTCACCGCGCGCTTCATCTCGCACACCAACACCGACGATCTGGAGATCGTCGAGGCGCTGAAGGCGCTCGCCCCCGCCGAGGCGCCGGTTTCGGCGCCGCCGGCGGTGTCGCTGGACGACATCCTGCTGTAGGGTGAACCAACCCCGGCATCGCGTGTTGACTCCGGCATGAGCACACCCGTGAAGGACAACCCGGCGCTCGGCCGCTTCGAACTGGACGTGGACGGCCGCATCGTCTTCGCCACCTACCGCCGACAGGGCGGGACCCTCTACATCCCCTACGTCGAGGCGCCGCCCTCGCTGCGCGGCACCGGCGCCGCCGGCCGGCTGATGCAGGGCGTCATGGACATCGCGCGGGCGGAGAAGCTGAAGGTCGTGCCGATCTGCAGCTACGCCTCCCTGTGGATGCGCCGCCACCGCGAGCACCACGACCTGCTGGCCTGAGCCCCGATCACGCGGAGTTGACGGCGTCCGGCTGGAGCCGGGTGCGGACTCCGCCCTATATAAGACCCCAGTCCGGTCCGGGAGCGTCCGCATGGAAGCCGCCATCCGGCTGGGGATCTTCCTCGGCCTCTTCGTCATCGCCGCGCTGCTGGAGGCGGCCTGGCCCAAGCGCCCGCTCACCGTGGCCAAGGGGCGGCGCTGGGCGGTCAACCTCGGCCTCGTCGTCGTGGACGTCGCGGTGCAGCGCCTGACCGTCGGCGCGCTGGCCGTCGCCGCCGCGGCCTGGGCGCAGGAGCAGGGCGTCGGCCTGTTCAACGTCCTCGACGCGCCCGGGTGGGTCGGGGCGGTGGCGGCGTTCCTGGTGCTCGACTTCGCCGTCTACCTCCAGCACGTGCTGTCGCACCGGCTGCCGCTGCTGTGGCGGCTGCACCGGGTGCACCACGCCGACCTGGACATCGACGTCAGCTCCGGCCTGCGCTTCCACCCGGTGGAGATCCTGCTGTCGCTCGCCTGGAAGGCGGCGGTGGTCGTGGCGCTCGGCGCCGATCCCTGGGTGGTGGTGGCGTTCGAGGCGGTGCTGAACGGCTCCTCCCTGTTCACCCACGCCAACCTGCGTCTGCCGGAACGGCTGGACGCCGCGCTGCGCCGGCTGGTCTGCACGCCGGACATGCACCGCGTCCACCACTCGGTCGAGCGCGCCGAGACCGACACCAACTACGGCTTCTTCCTGTCGGTGTGGGACCGGCTGTGCGGCACCTACCACGCCGCCCCGCCGGCCGCGGGGCACGAGGCGGCGCCGCTCGGCCTTCCCGGCTGGCGCGACCAACTCGGCCTCGCCCATCTTCTCGCGATGCCGTTCCGGGGCGAGCCCGCCCGGCGGCCGGCCCTGGAGGCGTGACGCATGGACGGCTCGATCATCCCCGCCAAGTTCCGTGACCCGCACGTCACCGCCGACGGCAAGCCGCGCGCGTCGGTGGAGTTGGGCGGGCTGACCACGCTGTGGTTCAACACCGGCACGCTGTGCAACATCACCTGCGTCAACTGCTACATCGAATCCTCGCCGCGCAACGACGCGCTGGTCTATCTGACCGCCGCGGAGGTGCGCCGCTTCCTCGACGAGGCCGAGCGCGAGGCGCCGGAGCTGCGCGAGGTTGGCTTCACCGGCGGCGAGCCGTTCCTCAACCCGGACCTTCCGGCGATGCTTGAGGACGCACTCGGCCGCGGCCTGCGGGTGCTGGTGCTGACCAACGCCATGCGGCCGATGACGCTGAAGCGCGCGGCCCTGCTGGCGCTCAAGGAGGCGCACGGCGAGCGTCTGGCGCTGCGCGTCTCGCTCGACCACCCCAGCGCGGCGGGGCACGACGCGCTGCGCGGCGCCGGCAGCTTCGCCAAGGCGTTGGACGGGCTGCGCTGGCTGGCGGAGCACGGCTTCCACGTCGCCGTCGCCGGCCGCACGGTGGGCGGGGAGGGCGAGGCGGCGCTGCGCCGCGGCTTCGCCGGCCTGTTCGCTGCGCACGGCCTGCGCATCGACGCGGACGAGCCCCGGCAGCTCGTGCTCTTCCCCGAGATGGACGGCAGCCCCGAGACGCCGGAGATCGCCGAAAGCTGCTGGGCCATCCTCGGCAAGCGGCCGGACGCCATGATGTGCGCCTCCTCGCGCATGGTGGTGCGCCGCCGGGGCGAGGCGGAGGCGCGGGTGGCGGCCTGCACGCTGCTGCCCTACGACCCGCGCTTCGACTGCGGCGCCACGCTGGCGGAGGCGCGCCGGCGGGTGTGGATGAGCCACCCGCACTGCAGCCGCTTCTGCGCTCTGGGCGGCGCCTGCTGCGCCTGACGACCTATGTCGCATACACGCTTGTGCGGCACCGGCTGCCGCGGCCATGATGCGCGCCTTCCGCAACCGAGGGGAGCCCGGGTCCGCATCATGCCGCCGTTCCGCACTGCCACCATCGCGCGCCCGTCCGTCCCGCGACGGAGCGTCGCCGGCCCGGTTAGCTGGTGACCCACCGGAACAGGCGAGTGCGGACATGCGCAGAGTGAAGGCGACCGGCCGGGTCGATTGGCGGCCCGGCCTGCGCAAGTACCCCTACGGCTTGGCGGCGGCCCCGGCCGGCGCGCTGTGGCGCGAGGACGTGCGCTACGAGTTCTCCGCCCCGCAGATCGACCTGATCGAGAGCGTCGCCGACGAGCTGCACGGCATGATCCGCGAGGCCCTGCGCGCGGCGGTCGAGGACAAGCTGCTCAGCGACCTCGGTCTGCGCGGCGAGGCGGCGCGGCTGATCGACGCGTCCTGGAACGACCACTGGCGCCCGGGCGGCATCAACGAGCGCGCCGGCTGCCTCGCCGGACGGCTGACGCTGGCCTACGACGGGCGCGATTCCCTGAAGCTGCTGGCCTGCAACTACGACGTGGCGCCGGGGCTGTTCGCCGCCGCGCTGGTGCAGCGCAACTGGCAGGAGGCGCAGGCGCCCGACGCCCTGCAGTTCAACGGCCTGCACGAGGCCCTGGTCGAGCGCTGGGAAGAGCTGGCGCAGGGCGTTCCCGGCCGCGAGCGCCTGCACCTCGCCTGCGCCGTCCCCGACCCGATGGGCGAGGGCGAGCTGATCTACCTGGCGGCCACCGCCGCCGAGGCGGGGGTGGAGACGGTGCTGCTGCCTCTCCAGGACGTCGGCTGGGCCGACGGCCGGTTCCGCGACCAGCAGGGCGAGGCGATCTCCTGGCTGGCCAAGCTCTACCCGTGGGAGGCGCTGGGCAGCGACGACTTCGTGCAGCGCCTGCGCTCCGCCGGCATGGGGCTGGTGGAGCCGGCGTGGTGCTGGGCGGCGTCGAACCACGGGCTGCTGGCGGTGCTCTGGCACCTCTACCCGGGGCATCCCAACCTGTGCCGCGCCGCGTTCGACGATTCGGCGCTGGGGCCGGTGGAGGCAGTGACGGTGCGCAGCCTGTTCGGCCTCGACCATGCCGTCACCCGCCTGGGCGAGCACGGCCGCTTGGTGGCGGAGGGCGGCGCCGTGGCCGAGCCCGGCGGCTGGCTGTGGCTGGAGACCCCGCCGACCTGCGAGCAGGACGGGGTGCATGCGGTGCTCGACGCCTGGATCGTCGGCGACAAGTGCCTGGGCATGACCGTGCGCGAGGCGCCGGGCCCGCTGGTCGGTCCGGACGCGTCGGTGGTGCCGCACCTGTTCCGGTGAGGTTTTCCCCTTCCCCAACCCTCCCCGCTTCGCGGGCGAGGGGGGCTCCGCCGCTCTGCTCCCTTCACCGCGGAGCGGGGAGGGATGGGGAGGGGGAAAGAAACACGTCAAATAAAAAGGGCGGGGAAATCCCCGCCCTCTCTCGCGCTCTCGCTATGCCGACGCTCAGCCGTTCTTCGCGCCGGTCTTGGTGATGCTGGCGATCTGCTTCTGCAGGTCGTCCACCCGCTTCTGCAGCTCGTCCAGAGAGTGGTCGGCGGCGGCCGGCGGCTTCGCGGCGGGAGCCGGCGCGGCGCCACCCTCCGCGCCTTCCTCGTGCGGGCCGAACGGGGTGAACATGCGCATCGCCCGCTCGAACATGGCGAGGTTCTGCTTCCCCATCTGCTCCAGCCCGCCGAAGGGGAATATCCCGCCCAGCGTGTTCTGGAAATACTCGCGCATCTGCTCCTGGTTGCGGGCGAACGACTGCATCGAGTATTCCAGGTACCGCGGCACCATCCACTGCATGTTGTCGCCGTAGAAACCGATCAACTGGCGCAGGAACGGGATCGGCAGCAGGTTCTGCCCCTTCGCCTCCTCCTCCACGATGATCTGGGTGAGCACCGAGCGGGTGATGTCCTCGCCCGTCTTGGCGTCGTAAACCACGAAGTCCAGCCCGTCCTTGACCATCTGGCACAGGTGGTCAAGCGTCACGTAGCTGCTCGTCGCCGTGTTGTAGAGCCGCCGGTTGGCGTACTTCTTGATCGTGATCGCGGCGGACTTCTGATCTTCCTTGTCGGCCATCGCGGAGTCTTTCTCGTAAGCCTGCGGCGGGAATCCCTAGTAGGCTAGAACTACGACATGGGGCAGCGGCTGGCAAGTCTCCAGCCGAAAAGGGGGGATTCGGGCCCGCATTACCCCCCTTTCGCGCGGCGCTGGCCATTTTCCCGCGCCTTCTCCTATACTGTTCGCATGGCCGACCCCACCGACTCCGACATCCCGAGCCTCGACGCGCTGGCGCGCCGCTATCTGGACCTGTGGCAGGAGCAGTGGGCGGCAGTGGCCAGCGATCCGGAGACGGCCGACCATCTGGCGCGGCTGTTCCAGATGCTGGGGCAGGGGGCGGCCTCGCTGGCGCCGACGGTGTTCGGCCCGGGCGGCTTCGCCTACGGCAACCCGCCCGGCAGCGGCTGGGACCCGCGGCCCAACCCGTTCACCACAAAACACTCCGAACCAACGGAGGGACAGGTCGATGACAGCCCGAGCCGCCGCCCAAGCGACCGATCCTCCGCCCCGGATGCGCCAGGGCCCGCGCCCGCTCGGCCTGCACCTGTCGACCGCGCTGACGGCGCTGCTCAGCTCGCCCAGCGGATTGCAGCCCTGGAGGAGCGGCTCGCTTCCCTGGAAGCCGGCGCTCGCGGAGAAGGCGGCGGAGCTGCGACGCCTCGCCGACGGGGTGGACGCGGACGCCCTGCGTGACGCCGTCGACCGCGAGGTCCGCCGCCGTATCGACCGGCTGCTGACCGGCGTCGAGCGCTACCGCCGCCACCCCTATCGCCGCGACCTTCCCGATCCGCCCGTGGTGTGGACCGAGGGTAGCAGCCGGCTGCTCGACTACGGCGCGCTCAACTCCAAGGCGGGGGGCGCGCCGGTGCTGTTCGTGCCGTCGCTGGTCAACCGCCACTACATCCTCGACCTCAGCGCCAAGAAGAGCCTGATGCGCTGGCTGGCGGCGCGTGGCCTGCGGCCGTACCTGATCGACTGGGGCACGCCGGGGGCGCTGGAGCGCCGCTTCACCCTGACCGACTACATCGCCGGCCGGCTGGAGCGCGTGCTCGACGCCGTCGTCGCGCGGGAAGGGCGGGCGGTGCCGGTGGTCGGCTACTGCATGGGCGGGCTGCTGACCACTGCGCTGGCGTTGCGCCGGCCGCGTGAGGTGGCGGGGCTGGTGCTGATGGCCACGCCCTGGGACTTCCACGCCGAGGACGCGGCGTCCGCCCGCCGTGCGGCGGCGTTCTTCCAGCCCTTCGGACCGCTGCTGGAGGCGTGGGGCGAGTTGCCGGTCGATGTCCTGCAGGCGCTGTTCGCGCAGCTCGACCCGATGCTGGCCCTGAAGAAGTTCAGCCACTTCGCCCGCATGGCGCCGGACAGCCCGGCGGCCGAGGACTTCGTGGCGCTGGAGGACTGGCTGAACGACGGCATCCCGCTGGTCGCCGGGGTGGCGCGCGACGCGCTGGCCGGCTGGTATGGCCGCAACGACCCGGCGGCCGGCAACTGGCTGGTCGGCGGACTGCCGGTGGAGCCGGCGCGGGTCAGCGTGCCGACTCTTGCCCTCATCCCCGAGCGCGACCGCATCGTGCCTCCCGCGTCGGCGACTGTTTTGGCCCGATCAATTCCGGGTGCACAAATGTTCAGACCCTCACTGGGGCACATTGGTATGGTGGTCAGTGCCGGGGCTGAGGATGGTGTGTGGATACCCCTAGCCGAATGGCTTAATACACTTGTTTAAGCCCCGCCGGAGAGGGGGTCTTGCATTGATCGATTCTTGCGCATAGGCTACGCCGTCTCCGGCATCCATGCACTTTCGATAATAAAACTGTCAAATCCGAGGAGCGTTGTCATGACCGAGGTTGTCATCGCCGGTGCGGCCCGCACCCCCATCGGCGCTTTTAGTGGTGGCCTGAGCTCGGTGCCCGCCCACTATCTGGGTGAAG